>NZ_JBMOWO010000079.1:0-40613 GCF_049310525.1 Pseudomonas sp. GZD-222 | reverse complement strand
GGAGACCAGCTAACCCGGTGGGAGCGGGCTTGCCCCGCGATGGCATCAGCCTGGCTCCGCCAGGGTCTGGTTTCGAAGATCCGTCAGCACAGGCGCCGCCCGTAACTTTGCGACTTCAGGAGGCTGAGTGGAGGTGTCGACTTCAGGAGGCTGAGTGGAGGTGTCCGGAGGGGGCTGGTGCGCAGCACCCTTCGGCCTTGGCCGAAGTTCGCGAGTCGTAGACTTGGCGAAGCAAGTCGTAGGCCGCGATGCCCCTGGAGGACACCGGAGCGAAGGGACCCGGAGCGCAGCGTAGGGCCGTATGCAGGAGCAGGCGGCTTTGCCTACTTTCCCCAAGAGGAAAGTAGGCCGCCGTAAGGGCGGAAGGGGCCGGCAGCGGCGCCACAACGAATGGATAAGCTCACAGCCGTAATCCAATCCAGGCGAGGCCCACGGTCATACTCCCCGGAATTCCGTAAAGAATCTTTTTTGTGAGCGCAGGGTCTACCTGGAGCATTTGACGCGCCCCTTCCACTGTCCCAAGCTGATACCCTTGCCTGCCGCGAGTCCCGGATCCACCCATGTCTCTTTTTGCTTTATGAAACAGCGCCAATTCACCTTTATCAGCCTGATCCTGCTCGTTGTGCTGGGTCTTGGTGGATACTTCTGGCGCGACGACAGCCCGGCACCTGCGCCGACGCTCAAACACACCTACTCCATGGCCCTGGCCATGGCTCACAACGGCCAGCCAGGCGCGGCCAGGGTGCTGTACCAGCAACTGGGGCGTACCGATCTTTCCGCCATCCGCCGTGCCGGCCTGTACACCGAGCTGCCCAATTACCCCTCGCCGCTGGCGCTGAAGCTGGCCAACCGCGACTTGCAGCACGACGATCCGTTGGTCCGCCGCGCGGCGATTGCCAGTATCCAGGCAATGTTGCCCGGCGCTCAACGCAGCCTGATGCTCGGCCCCCTGCTCGAAGATGAAGAGCAAAGCGTACGCTTTGCCGTGGTCGATGCCCTGATGGGCCTGGGGCCAGACGATATCGGCCTGTACTTCGGCCCATTGCAGCACACGCTGGAGCAGTATCAGCAGGTACTCGCGCAGCAGACTGACGACCCTGCCGCACAGTTGCACCTGGCCGAGCTTCATCTGCACGAGAACAGCCTCGAGGAAGCCGCTGCCGCCGTGGACAGAACCCTGCAGCTGGATCCGGACAACCTCCAGGCCCTCGCCGTGCAGGTCCAGTTGCTGGAGCGCCAGGGCCAGACCGATGCTTCGCGCCAGGTCCTGGCCACTGCCTTGCAACAGCGACCGGATTCGGCCTTCCTGCAGCACGAACTGGGACGCTGGCTGCTGCGCCATGGCCAGGACGAATATGCCCTGCTGGCCTTCGCCCGAGCCCTGGAACTTGACCCGGACAACAATGACTACCGTTATACCCTGGCCACCAGCCTGCACCAGCTCGAGCAGGTGGAGCCCGCGCAAAAGCAGCTCGAAGCGCTGCTTTCCCGGGATCCGGCCAACCGCAAGGCCAGGGTGTTGTTGATCGACTACTGGAAAGAAACCGGGCAAATGCAGAATGTCCAGGTGCTATTGGCCCAGCTGGAGCAGTTGAACCCCGACGATCCGTTGGTGCAGCAAGGGCTTTAGGCGCAGAAGCGACCATTGGGCAATACGGTTGAACCCCCTCCTGCGCGCCGTGGTCCAGTGATAGTGCAGCGACAGTAAGCGCCTCAGGCGAACACTGTCCGGCCCTATCAAAGGACGCCCGATGTGACCGATTCGTTGCCCCATGGCGAACGTGCAGTGAACCCGGCACTCCCCGCCGACAGGCTGGCCAATGCACCCGCAGTGGACCATCTACGGGTACTGACGGTTAATGCCCACAAAGGCTTCAGCCCACTGAACCGCCACTATGTCCTGCCCGAACTGCGCGAAGCGGTGCGCAGTGAGGACGCGGACCTGGTGTTTCTTCAGGAAGTGCTCGGCAGCCACCGTCATCATGGCCGGCGCCACCGCAACTGGTCGGATGTGCCGCAGTACGAGTTCCTCGCCGACAGCCTGTGGCCGGTGTTCGCCTACGGACGCAATGCGGTCTACCCCGATGGCGAGCACGGCAACGCCCTGCTGTCCAAGTACCCGATCCTGCGCCACGACAATCTCGATATCAGCGTCAAAGGCAGGGAACAGCGTGGTTTGCTGCACTCGGTGCTGGCGCTGCCCGAAGCGCTCGAACTGCATGCCATCTGCGTCCATCTGGGCCTGGATGAACGCCAGCGCCAGCAGCAGATCCAGCTGCTGTGCCAGTTGCTCGACAGCCTGCCGGCCATGGCCCCGGTTATCGTCGCGGGCGATTTCAATGACTGGCGCCGACGCGCCGACACGCAACTGCGCGACTGCGGCCTGCACGAAGTATTCACTCAGGCCTATGGCCGACCGGCGCGCAGCTTCCCGGCGCGCTGGCCGTTGCTGTGCCTGGACCGCATCTACCTGCGCAACGCTCGGGCCCACGCGCCCAAAGTGATGTCGCGCAAGCCCTGGACGCATTTGTCCGATCACTTGCCTTTGGCCGTGGAGGTGCGCTGGTGAACGGACAGTGGCGCACGGATAACCAGGTTCAGTTGCTGATCAATGGTGAGGACTATTTCCCCAGCGTGTTCGCGGCCATTGAACAGGCGCGCGAAGAGATCCTCCTGGAAACCTTCATCATTTTCGAAGACAAGGTCGGCCGCCAGTTGCAACAGTTGCTGATCGCCGCAGCGCAGCGCGGGGTGCGGATCGAGATGCTGGTCGATGGCTTCGGTACTGCCGACCTGAGTCACGACTACGTCAAGGCGCTCTGTGACGCCGGCGTCCATTTACAGGCGTTTGACCCGAGCCCCAAACGCCTGGGCATGCGCACCAATCTGTTTCGCCGCCTGCACCGCAAAATCATCGTGATCGATGGTGAAGTCGGCTTCGTCGGCGGCATCAACTACAGCGCCGACCATCTGGAAGACTTCGGCCCCATGGCCAAGCAGGATTATGCCGTGCAGGTACGTGGGCCGATTGTCGCCGACCTGCGTGACGCGACCCTGGCGCTGCTCGACGAAACTGCACGCTTGCGCCGACGCAGTCGTCGCTGGTGGCAGCGCGCCCTGCCACTGGCCGCTGACAGCGATCAGGCCAGCATGATGCTGTGCATTCGCGATAACCAGGATCATCCCAACGATATCGAGCGTCATTACCTCAAGGCCCTGGACGGCGCCCGCGAACGCATCGTCATTGCCAATGCCTATTTCTTTCCCGGCTATCGGCTGCTGCGCACCTTGCGCAATGCCGCCCGCCGCGGCGTGAAGGTGACACTGGTGCTCCAGGGTATGCCCGATATGCCGTTGGTGCGCCTGTGTTCGCGGCTGCTTTACAACTATCTGCTGCGCGACGGTGTGCGCATCTTCGAATACTGCGAGCGACCGCTGCATGGCAAGGTGGCCCTGGTCGACCGCCAGTGGTCGACCGTGGGTTCAAGCAACCTCGACCCCCTGAGCCTGTCGTTGAACCTTGAGGCCAACCTGGTGATCCATGACCAACCGCTCAACGAGCGCTTGCATGAACACCTGCAAGATCTCTGCATACACCGTTGCAAGCCGGTCAGCCTGCAACGCGTGCTTCGTGGTTACTGGTGGCGGGCGCCGCTTATCTTCCTGAGTTTCCACTTCATCCGCCACTTCCCGGCCATGGTCGGCTGGCTGCCGGCCCATGTGCCGCGTCTGCAACCGCTGTTGCGCGAGCAGCAGCCCACAGGCAAGACCACATGAACATGAACTCTGGACACTGGCATCGCGCCCGAAAGCTCCTCACCCTGGCTTTTTTCATTCTGGTCCCGGTGTTGTTATACACCTTGCTCAAGAATGTCGACTGGCAGGAGGTTCGCCATGCGCTCGCCTCCTACCGCTGGCAGACACTGGTGCTGGCGGGGCTGATCAGCGCCTGCAGTTTTGCCCTGTTCAGCAGTTTCGACCTGATCGGGCGGCGCTATACCGGTCATCACCTGCCGGCACGCCAGGTACTGCCCCTGGCGTTCGTCTGCTACGCCTTCAACCTCAACCTCAGCGCCTGGGTCGGAGCTATTGCCCTGCGGTATCGGCTGTATACCCGGCTTGGTTTATCGGTAGCGACCGTCACGCGGATTCTCAGCCTGGGTTTACTCACCAACTGGTCAGGCTATTTTTTTCTCGCCGGCACCCTGTTTCTCTGTGGGCTTCCACGCCTTCCCGAAGGGTTTGAAATCGGTAGCGATGGCCTGCGTGTGATCGGGTTGGTGCTGCTACTAATAGCGCTGACCTACCTGCTGGCCTGCCGTTTTGCACGCCGCCGGACCTGGCAACTGCGCGACCATGAAATTACCCTGCCCAGCTTGCCCATGGCCCTCTTGCAACTGCTGATGGGGGCCACTAACTGGGCGCTGATGGCCTTGGTGGTCTACAGCCTGCTTCCGGACAAGGTCGGTTACCCGACCATCCTGGCAGTGCTGATGATCAGCAGTATCGCTGGCGTCATCACCCATATTCCGGCAGGTCTGGGTGTGCTGGAAACAGTCTTTCTGACCTTGCTGCACGCTCACTATGGCAAAGGTACCCTGCTGGCGGCGCTGATCGGCTACCGAGCCGTGTATTTTCTATTGCCATTGCTGCTGGCGGGGCTGGTCTATCTGCTCCTGGAGCGTCTGGCCAGTCAGCGCGCCAGCACCGCTGACGGACGTTCCTAGCGGCCGATATCTTCATCCCAGAGCTCTGGCTTGGTCGCGATGAAGTCTTTCATCATGGTGATGCACGAGTGGTCGTGAAGCACCTGCAGCGACACACCGCGGGACTTGAGCAGCTCCTCTTCCCCCAGGAATGTCTGGTTTTCACCGACAATCACTCGCTTGATTCCATACAACAGGATCGCGCCACTGCACATCGCACAGGGTGACAAGGTGGTATACAGCGTCGAATCGGCATAAACCGTGGCAGGCTGTCGGCCAGCATTCTCCAGCGCATCCATTTCGCCATGCAGAATCGCGCTGCCGGACTGCACCCGCCGATTGTGCCCGCGACCGATAATCTGCCTCTGGTGCACCAGCACCGAACCGATCGGGATCCCGCCTTCTTCAAGTCCTTTGCGCGCCTCGTCGATGGCGGCCTGCATGAATTCATCCGGTTGCAATGGGGTGCTGCTCATGAGGCTGTTGACTCCAATGTCAGATTCAGGATTCCAGCAAGGCTAGCATACCGCCAGCCAGGAATGGCAACCTGGCCAGCGACTACTATGCTGTAGGGGTTTTCCTTGGTGATCCGGGCGGACCGGGTCCGATCCAGTGAAGGGAGCCTGGTGATGAGCAAGAAGATTCTGGTGGTCCTGACCAACACAGCCAAATACCCGACCCTTAAACGAGCCACCGGACTCTGGCTCGGTGAGGCAGTGCATTTCGTCGACATCGTCGAGAAAGCCGGCTACAAGGTCGATTACCTTAGCCCAACGGGTGGCTATGTACCCATAGACCCCCACAGCCTGAACATGGCCGCAGACATAGACTGGGAGTGGTACAACAACAAGTCCTTCATGAACCGCCTGGGCACTACCCTGAGCCCGGGCCAGGTCACGGCTCAGGACTACGACGCGATCTACTATGCCGGCGGACACGGCGTAATCTGGGACTTTCCGGACAATGCCGGGCTGCAAGACCTCGCCCGCCGTATTTTCGAGGATGGCGGCATTGTCGCTTCGGTGTGCCATGGTGCGGTTGGGTTGCTCAACATCAAGCTAAGCGACAACACGCTGCTGGTCAGGGACCGTGAAGTGACAGGCTTCTCCAATATTGAAGAACAACTGGCCGAACTGGACAAAGTGGTGCCCTATCTGACCGAGAACGAACTGAGTGCTCGAGGCGGAATCTACCGCAAGGCAGAAGACCCCTGGAAAGAGTTTGCCATCGCCGATCAGAAAGAGGGTCGATTGATCACCGGGCAGAATCCAGCCTCCGGAGCAGCGGTAGCTAAATTGGTTCTTAAGGTACTGGCAGAACGAAGGGACGCTTGAACCTGGCGTGAAGCTGAAGAGTACTACAACCGCCAACAATAGGGACTACAGGCGCATCAGGTTCACTTCTCTATGCTGATCCCCTGGTTCAGCATAGAGGCCTATAACCATGGTTCCCCACTCCCACGCCGGGCGAAGCCTGGTCGAGTTCCTGATAACCCTTCTGATCGGTCTGGCGCCGGTCGCCTGTGGTTTGCTTGTACTGATACTGCAAGTCGACCGCAAACAAGAGGAAACAATTGCGGTGACGGCACGTGAAGCCGTCTACGCCATCGACAGGGTTATCGACACCCTGCATGTCACCGCCAGCCAGGCGTTAAGCCTTACAGGCGAGCCCTGCGAAGGAATATTGCCAGAGTTGCGCAAAGAAGCGGCCAAACAACCGAACGTACGCTCCGTGGCACTGAAAAAGGGCGAGACAATATATTGCAGCAGCCTTTTTGGCTCGACTGATTTCCAGATCTCCCCGGGCAGCTATGTCAGCGACCGCCTGCGCATCTACCCCAGCGTCAGAACAACTCCGGGCGCGTACATCCTGATGTACCGTCTACGCACAGACGCCTATGCGGCTGTCACAGTCGCATATCTCCAACCTCTGCAAGCAGAGTTGTTCGGATTCCAGAATTCCGTAGTGCTGAGCCTGCAGTTCGGTGAGCATTATGTATGGGCAACAGGCAACGGCGAGTATTACCGAGTGCCCAACCATGCCGAAAACACCCTGCAACTCACCTCAGAGAAGCATGGATACATCGTGCATGCCGGCTATTCTGACGGAGAATCCTGGCGCGCAATTCGCCAAGCGATACAGTCGGCCTTACCCTCGTTGCTGCTGGTTGGCATCATCACGTCGGCAGCCGGTTACTGGGGGTTGTTCAGAAGAGCACGATCGCGCTCAACTCATGACCGCCACTGACAAATGCAAAAGGCCATTAAGGATATCCTTAGTGGCCTTTTGCTATGACTAAGTCCGATTACTCGGCGTTCAGCACACCACGACGCACTTGATCACGCTCGATGGATTCGAACAGCGCCTTGAAGTTACCTTCACCGAAGCCATCGTCACCCTTGCGCTGGATGAACTCGAAGAACACCGGCCCCATCAGGGTTTCCGAGAAAATCTGCAACAGCAGGCGCTTGTCGTCCGGCTGCGAAGAGCCATCGAGCAAAATGCCCCGTGCCTGTAGTTGGTCCACGGGCTCACCGTGACCTGGCAGGCGGCCTTCGAGCATCTCGTAGTAAGTCTGCGGCGGTGCGGTCATGAAGCGCATGCCCAGCTTCTTCAGGGCATCCCAGCTCTTGAGCAGGTCATCGGTGAGGAAGGCCACGTGCTGAATGCCTTCACCGTTGAACTGCATGAGGAACTCTTCGATCTGCCCGGCGCCCTTGGACGACTCTTCGTTCAACGGAATACGGATCATGCCGTCTGGTGCAGTCATGGCCTTGGACGTCAGGCCGGTGTATTCGCCCTTGATGTCGAAGTAACGAATTTCGCGGAAATTGAACAGTTTCTCGTAGAACGCCGCCCAGTAGGCCATGCGACCACGGTAAACGTTGTGGGTCAGGTGATCGATGATCTTCAGGCCGGCACCGACCGGGTGGCGGTCGACACCTTCAATGAAGTTGAAGTCGATGTCATAGATCGAACTGCCTTCTTCGTAACGGTCAATCAGGTACAGCGGCGCGCCACCAATACCTTTGATCGCCGGCAGGCGCAGCTCCATCGGACCGGTTTCGATTTCCACCGGCTGAGCGCCCAGCTCGAGCGCACGGGCGTAGGCTTCATGGGCATTACGCACGCGGAAGGCCATGCCACACACCGACGGACCGTGCTCGGCGGCAAAGTACGAAGCGATGCTTTTCGGCTCGTTGTTGAGGATCAGATTGATGTCGCCCTGGCGGTACAGGTGCACATCCTTGGAACGGTGGGTCGCCACCTTGGTGAAGCCCATGATCTGGAAGATCGGTTCCAGAACGCCAGGGGTTGGCGATGCGAACTCGATGAATTCGAAGCCCATCAGGCCCATCGGGTTTTCAAAAATGTCGGCCATGCTCATTACCTCATCATCAAAGCGCTAAAAACGGTGATTACTTGCTATCGATGTCGAGCGAAGATGGCGGCGCGCAGGAGATGCCCCTCACACTGCGTGCGAGGTAGTCACCATAGATCAGCTTGAACCCATGACACTTCATATGGACCCATTCTCGGCGGGTTGATTCCTCGGTGATGAGGAACCTTATTATTGTATGCGTAAGAGGATTCTACATTGCGTAATCCAATTTGTCGCACTTTAAGTTCAGACACAATTCCGACGTACGGCTATCCTCTGCACAGCTCTGTCTTTTCAGGTTAGTCGCCATGCCCCTATCGGTAAAACACCGCCCTCTGCGCCTCTGGCGATCCATATTGCCCTGGCTGGTGGGTGCCTTGCCCATCCTCTGCGGACTGCTGATCATGCAGTGGCAATCCGAACGCGAGTTGCACAACCGTAGCGAAGCCACTGCGCGCAGGGTCGGCAATCAGATAGAGCGCATCCTCGACAATGCCGCCAGCGCGGCCAGGGAGTTGTTGCCCCTGGCGGGTCAGCCTTGCGTCGAAGAAAAACTGGCCCTGCGTGATCAGGTCACCCGCCGCGCCTTCGTGCGATCCACCAATCTGGAGTATCGCGGCGAGCTGTATTGCAATTCACTGTTCGGCCCCTACAGCGAGCCGGTCAACGTCAGTGACTATGTTCAGGGCACCCTGTGGCTGATGGACGGCAACTCGGTCACCCCCGGACATCCTCTGCTGGTGTACCGGGTGGCCGAAGGCGAACGCGCAGCGATCACCACTGTTGATGGCGATCACCTGATCGGCGCCCTGTACCTGCTCGGCAACGACAATCATCTGATTCTGCAAGTCGGCCAGCACTGGATAGACCGCAGCGGGCGCGTGCATACCGGCGCCGCGCCAATATCGCCAGTAGCCGCCACCGAGTATGCGTCGACGCGCTACCCCTTCTCCATTCACAGCGGTTACACCGAGGGCACGGTTGGCCAGCAAATGCGCAGCGAGTACCCGGCCATGCTGGGCCTGCTGGTACTGCTCGGTGCCATCGCAGCGACGACCTGCTACTGGCAACTGCGCCGGGCCAGTTCACCACGCGCCGAACTGCAGCGCGCCATCGAGGCCGAAGAGTTCGTCCCGTACTTCCAGCCGGTGGTGCGCAGTGGCGACTATCGCTGGGCCGGTGTCGAGGTGCTGATGCGCTGGCAACACCCGCGTGAGGGCCTGGTGCGCCCGGACCTGTTCATCCCCTATGCCGAACACAGCGGCCAGATCGTGCCCATGACCCGCCAGCTTTTTGCCCGCACAGCCCAGGTGTTGGCCCCGTATGCCGAGCGCATTGACGACGGGTTTCACATCGGCATCAACATTACCGCCGATCACTGCCAGGACCTGGCCTTGCTCGATGATTGTCAGGCATTTCTCGCGGCCTTCCCCAAGGGTCGGGTGCGACTGACCCTGGAACTGACCGAGCGCAAGCTTATCGCCCCGAGCGAGGTCACTCATGCGTTATTCGCCGGGCTTCACAAGCTGGGGGTAATGATTGCCCTGGACGACTTTGGTACAGGGCAGTCGAGCCTGGCTTACCTGCGCCAGTTCCAGGTCGACTACCTGAAGATCGATCAGAGCTTCGTGGCGATGATTGGCGGCGATGCGCTGTCCCTGCATATCCTCGACAGTATCATCGAGCTGTCGAGCAAGCTGGGGCTGGGGATTGTTGCCGAAGGGGTGGAAACCGAAGCGCAACGTGACTACCTGGCCCGGCACAACGTCGATTTCCAGCAAGGCTACCTGTTTGCCCGGCCGATGTCGGCCGAAGCCTTCATCCAGGCCCTGGAAGCGCAAGGTCTGCGGTCAACGACTGACACCCAGGTCCTGACTCAGGGTGGCTAAGCGCCCTTCTTTTACCTGCAACAGAGGCCCTCGTGTCCAAAGGTATTGTTTCATCGGTCATGGCGTCCTGCTTGTTCGCCGTGATGTATTTCTACACCTCGCTCCTGGCCCCGCTGGACGGCGAGGAAGTGTTTGGCTGGCGCACCCTGCTGACCCTGCCCTGCCTGACCCTGTTCATGTTGCTGAGCAAGGACTGGCCACTGATTACCGGCCTGCTCAAGCGCATACGGGAAAAGCCCGTACTGCTCCTGGGTTTGTTCGGGACGTCATCTATGATGGGCGTGCAGCTCTGGCTGTTCCTCTGGGCGCCCCTGCACGGGCGTAGCCTGGAGGTGTCGCTGGGATACTTCCTGCTGCCACTGACCATGGTCCTGACCGGGCGCCTGGTCTATGGCGAACGCCTGTCGCGCCTGCAGAAGGTGGCAGTGGCCTGTGCCGCAACCGGTGTCGGTCATGAGCTGTACCAGCATGGCAGCTTCGCCTGGGAAACGATGCTGGTCGCCATCGGCTACCCGCTGTATTTCATCCTCCGGCGCAAATGCCGCACTGATCACCTGGGCGGCCTGTGGGCCGACATGTGCCTGCTGCTGCCGACCGCACTGTACTTTGTCATTCAGGGCCCGTTGAGCACCCAGGACCTGGCCGAGCATCCTGCGCTGTATGGACTGATTCCCTTGCTGGGAGTGATCAGCGCGATGGCGCTGATCTGCTACGTGCTGGCAAGCCGGCTCCTGGCGTTCAGCCTGTTCGGCCTGCTCAGCTATGTCGAACCCGTGCTGCTGGTGGCGGTGGCCCTGCTACTGGGCGAGACCATCGGTCCCGACCAGTGGCTGACCTACCTGCCGATCTGGCTGGCAGTGCTGGTACTGATCCTTGAAGGCATCAAGCACCTGCTGCGTCACCAGCGTCGTTCGGCCTGAGACGCACCTCGCGAACCCGGCGCTCCTCCACCGCGACCACGGTCATCTGCCAGCCATTCCACTGCAGACTGTCACCGACCATCGGCAAGCGATCAAGCAGGCTCATCACCAGGCCGGCGAGGGTCTGGTAGTCCTCGGTCGGCTTGGCCGCGAAGCCGATGCGTGCCTGGATCTGACTGAGGTTCAGCGCGCCGCTGACGACAAAACCCTGATCATCCTCGACTATCCCCGGCCCCTCGACCTCACTGGCATCGGGTAGCTCGCCAGCGATGGACTCGAGGATGTCGGTCATGGTCAGGACGCCGGTAAAGTCGCCGAACTCGTTGACCACAAAGGCGATGTGGGTCGACTCGTTACGCATCTGTTCTAGCGCATTGAGGATGCTGAAACTCTCCAGCAGGTTCAGCGGTGCGCGCACCAGGCTTTCGAGATCCGGTTCGTTGCCAGCCAGCAGTTCCTTGAGCAACTCCTTCTTGTGCACGAAGCCCAGCGGCTCTTCGATACGGCCATTACGGATCAGCGGTAACCGCGAGTAAGAGGAATGCATCAGTGCCTTACGGATTTCCTCGGCCGATTGCGCCAGGTCGATGGCATCGACCTTGGCGCGCACGGTCATCAGCGTCTTGATCGGACGCTCGGCAAGATTCAGCACACCGCTGATCATGATGCGTTCGCGACGATCGAACAGCACATGCTCCTCACCGCCTTCGACCAGATCGGCAATCTCCTCTCCTACCTCGTCAGCCTCGATGCGACGCCCGCCCAACAGACGCAACACCGCATGGGCTGTACGCTCACGCAACGGCCGGTGCTGCTGCAAGCTGCGCTTGCGCCGGGCCCGGGCGATCTGGTTGAACAGCTCAACCACGATCGAGAAGCCGATCGCCGCATACAGGTAACCCTTGGGAATATGGAAGCCCAGGCCTTCAGCGGTGAGGCTGAAGCCGATCATCATCAAAAAGCCCAAGCACAACATGATCACAGTCGGGTGACTGTTGACGAAGCGTGTCAGCGGTTTGCTGGCGACGATCATGATACCGATGGAGAAGATCACCGCGATCATCATCACCGACAACTGTTCGACCATGCCCACGGCAGTGATCACCGCATCCAGCGAGAACACCGCGTCAAGCACCACAATCTGCGCCACGATCGGCCAGAATGCGGCATGGCGCGCGTTGCCATTAGTCTGGGCGACATGCCCCTCAAGGCGCTCGTGCAACTCCATGGTGGCCTTGAACAACAGGAACACACCACCGAAGAGCATGATCAGGTCACGACCGGAGAAGCTCTTGCCGAAGACCTCGATCAAAGGTGCGGTCAGGGTCACCATCCAGGAAATACTGGCCAGCAAGCCCAGGCGCATGATCAACGCCAGCGACAGGCCGATGATCCGCGCACGGTCACGCTGATGCGGCGGCAGTTTGTCGGCAAGAATGGCGATGAACACCAGGTTGTCGATACCCAGCACCAGTTCCAGAACAATAAGCGTGGCAAGGCCCAGCCACGCCGTGGGATCGGCTAGCCATTCCATGCAAAGGTACTCATCGCTGCGAACTGGGGGGAAACGTCACGGGGACGGGAGAATGGCCAGGACGGCCAGGTACTGGGGGGCTCCGAGAACGAAGTCATATCAACCTAAGATCAATTGGGGAAGAGATCCTACAATTGCAGCAGGATTTTCTTATAGCGCAAAACTATTTCAAATTCTGTACGAACTGTGGGAGCGAGCTTGCCCCGCGATCTAAGCGACATGGTGTAACAGAAATACCGCAACCTCAGAAATTACGGCCGCTACGCGCCCGATCGCGGGGCAAGCCTGCTCCCACAGGGTAATTTCCTTCAATACCCGCGCCAGCGAAGCCAGCAGACTGGGTTCACCTTTACTACAGGATGAACACTAATGAGTCTGACCCTGTCCATGGCGGCCTTCGCGCTGGCCGCTTCCATCTCTCCCGGTCCGGTCAACATCGTTGCCCTGGGCAGCGGCGCCCGCCATGGCTTGCGTGCCAGCCTGCGGCATGTCACCGGCGCAACCCTGGGTTTCAGCCTGCTGCTGGTGCTGATCGGTCTTGGGCTGCACGAACTGCTGCGTTACTGGCCGGCCATGACCCAGGTGCTGCATGCCGGCGGCGTGGCATTTTTGCTGTACATGGCCTGGAAGCTGGCCAGCGACCGCGGCGAGTTGACCACCAGTAGCGCCCCTGCAGCCCCCTCGATGCTCGCCGGGGCAACCCTGCAGTGGCTCAATCCCAAGGCCTGGCTGGCCTGCGTGGCCGGTGTCGGCGCCTACGTCGGTGAAGGCGAAACCGCCCTGCTCTGGCAGTTCACCGGCATCTACTTTGTCATCTGTTACCTGTCTATCGCCAGCTGGGCCTGGGCTGGCAGCGTCATCAGCCAGTACCTGGGCAACCCCCAACGGGTACGCGTGTTCAACCGTGTATTGGCGGCGCTACTGGTGGCCAGCGCGGCGTACTTGCTAGTGGGCTGAGCGATAGTGCCCCGGCGTTGCCGCCAGTTGACGCTTGAACGCCCGTTGCAGGTGCGCCTGGTCGGCAAACCCCGCTTCCAGAGCCACCTCGGCAATCAACCCGCCACGGCGCAGGCGCGCCCGGGCATATTGCACCCGTTGGTCGATCAGGTAGCCGTGCGGGGTCAGACCAAAGTGCTGTTTGAATGCGCGGATCAGGTACGAGGTCGACAGTCCGGCTGCTTCGCCAATGTCCTGCAGACGCAGGGGCTGGGTGCAGTGCTCACGGATAAAGGCCGCGGCGGCCAACAAGCGCGGATTGACCTGAGGCGTAACCGGGTTTGTGCAGGGCAATTGCTGGATCAGCTCACTGAAAAAAATACGCAATGCGGCGTGCTTGCTGACGATGCTGAACTGCTCATCCAGCAGCAAGGCATGCATCTGGCAGAGACTCTGATACAGCGCCTGCGACTGGCTGCTGAGCACTTCGAACGGCTGAAATCCCAAGGCCTGCATCCAGGGCAGATCGACATACAGCATCAGATAGGACCAGGGTTCACCCTCGATCGGGTTGCAGGTGTGCACCACGCCCGGGTTCATCAACACCACGGTACCCGCCGTGACTTGCTGATGATGATCGCCACTCACATAGGTGCTACGGCCGCCGGTAATTGCGCCAATTGAGAAATTCTCGTGGGCATGCGGCGCATAGCAGACTTTGCGCCCGTCATCGACGCTGCGCGCCTCGATGAAAGGCAGCGCCGGGTCACGCCAGAATCGAGAGTGACTGCTCATGGACATCAGTCCTCAGCATCATGTACCACCACCAGCAATTGCGCCTGCACATCCCCTAACGAGCGCAGCCGATGCGGCGTCTGCGCATTGAAGTACAAGGCATCACCACGTTCAAGAATCACCCGTTCATTCATGAAGTCCACTTCCACCTGGCCCTCGTGCACAAACAGAAACTCCTCGCCCAGGTGCTCTTTGAAGGTTGAATCGCTGAAATCAGAGGGTGGACTGATAATGAACGGCAGCAGGCTGCGGCTGCCGATATGGTTGGCCAGCACCGCATAGCCCGGCCCCTGGGCGCTGCCGGAAAGGGCCTGGCGTTCACCGCGGCGTACCAGGCTGAAACGCGCCTGGCCGGATGAATCCTCGGCAAACAGCTCTTCGACATTGACACTCAGCGCCCGCGCCAGCTTCAGCGCGGCGGCAATCGACGGCGTGTTCAGGCCACGCTCGACCTTGGACAGATAACTCTTGGTCATGCCGGATTTTTCGGCCAACACTTCCAGGGTGATCCCCAGTTTTTTTCTCAGCAATTTCAATCGGATAGACATGTGGTGCAATTTTCCCAGTGCCACGGGCAAGCTTTTTCTTGCTAATGACACATTGTGTCATTTATCCTTTTTTGTGTCATTTGCTTAACCGCCCCTTCACCTTCCAAGTAACCGGGGCGGGCCAGCCTGACATTTCTCTACACCATCGAGGATATCCCCATGGCCAAGACTCTGGCACTGCCCAAGGACCAACTGATCAAGCAGGCCCTTACACAGATGCAAGGCTCGCTTGCCGATAATACGTGGACTGCACGGGAAAAGCTGGCCCTGACCTGTCGAATTCTTTTCGACAACGGTCACGACTCGGGCCTGGCCGGGCAAATCAGCACCCGCGGACCACAACCTGGCACCTTCTACACCCAACAACTGGGACTGGGTTTCGACGAAATCACCGCCAGCAACCTGTTGCTGGTCAATGAGGACCTTGAGGTGCTCGAAGGCCAGGGCATGCCCAACCCGGCCAACCGTTTCCACAGCTGGGTGTACCGGGCACGCCCGGATGTGAACTGCATCATTCACACCCACCCTACCCACGTCGCCGCCCTGTCGATGCTTGAAGTGCCGCTGCAGGTTTCGCACATGGACCTGTGCCCGCTGTATGAGGACTGTGCCTTTCTCGAAGCCTGGCCCGGTGTGCCGGTGGGCAACGAAGAAGGCGAAATCATCAGCGCCGCGCTGGGCGACAAACGCGCCATCCTCCTCTCTCACCACGGTCAGCTGTCTACCGGCGCGAGCATCGAGGAAGCCTGTGTCATCGCCCAGTTGATCGAGCGTGCGGCCAAGCTGCAGCTGCTGGCCATGGCCGCGGGTGAGGTGAAACCGATCGAGCCGGCCTTGGGCCGCGAAGCCCACGACTGGATCTCCCGCCCCAAACGCCACAGCGCAGCCTTCAACTACTATGCGCGGCAGTGCCTGCGGGTGCATGCCGACTGCCTGAGCTGATTGTTCGTCCCTTTGCCTTACTTGCGGAGTACGTTCCATGACCACCCAATTCCACGGCATCATCGGCTACACCATTACCCCCTTCAGCAGCGACGGCCAGCAACTTGACCTGCCTGCCCTGGGCCTGTCCATCGACCGCCTGATCGCCAGTGGCGTGCATGCCATTGCCCCGCTGGGCAGCACTGGTGAGGGCGCCTACCTGAGCGATCGGGAGTGGGACCAGGCCACCGAATTCAGCCTGGCGCACATTGCTGGCCGGGTGCCGACTATCGTCAGTGTCTCGGACCTGACCACAGCCGGCGCCATCCGCCGTGCGCGCTTTGCCCAGGCCCACGGCGCCGACGCGGTAATGGTGTTGCCAACGGCTTACTGGAAGCTCAGCGAAGCGGAAATCTTCGAGCACTACCGGGCGATCGGCGCCAGCATCGACCTGCCGATCATGCTCTACAACAACCCGGCCACCAGCGGTACCGACATGTCGGTGGAGTTGATCCTGCGCATTGTCCGCGAAGTGGAGAATGTGACCATGGTCAAGGAGAGCACCGGCGACATCCAGCGCATGCACAAGCTGCAACTGCTCGGTGAGGGCAAGGTGCCTTTCTACAACGGTTGCAACCCGTTGGCCCTGGAAGCGTTCATCGCCGGTGCCAGCGGTTGGTGCACCGCGGCGGCGAACCTGATTCCGGAGCTCAACCAGCAGCTGTACAAAGCCGTGGTGGCCAACGACCTGAAGACTGCCAAGGCGGTGTTCTACCGTCAGTTGCCCTTGCTGGACTTCATCCTAAAGGCAGGCCTGCCGGCGACGGTCAAAGCTGGCCTGGCCATCAATGGACTGCCTGTGGGTGAACCACGTCGGCCTGTATTCGCCCTGAATCAGGCCGGACAAGATCACCTGCGCTCATTGCTCAAGGAGCTGCTAGCGCCGGGTAGCCATGCGTAACCGATAACTGCCCGGGCTTTCACCTGTCCACTTCTTGAACGCTCGGTGGAACGCGCTGGGTTCCTGGAACCCAGTGCGCTCGGCGATCTCGGCGATACTCATGTCGGTTTCGCGCAAGCACTCGAAGGCCGTAGCCCTACGGACTTCGTCCTTGATCTGCTGGAACGAGCGGCCTTCGCGCTCCAGTTGCCGGCGGAAACTGCTGGCGCTAAGGCCCTGGCGCTTGGCCATGGCCACCAGTGTCGGCCACTGGCCCTGATCACGCTCACGCAGGTAACGGTAGACCTGGGCCACCTGGCCATTCTGATTGCGATAGCGAATCACCAGCCACTGCGGCGCGCTACGCAGAAACGTCTTCAGCCCCGCCAGGTCCTGGATCACCGGCAGGCGCAGGTAGTCGGCGGCAAACTCGATTTCACTCACCCCCGCGCCCAATTGCAGATTGGGGCCCCAAAGCAATGGATCGTCGTCCTGCGCCGGACGCAGGTCCGACAGTGCAGTGCGATCGATCACCAGGCGCTGACCGCCCAGCCAGCACAACAGGCTGATCACCAACGCCAGAAAGGTCTCGTCGGCATACACCCGGGTCAGCGGATCGTCGATACGCGACTGTACGCTGATCACCGCCCGTGCGCCTTTGATCGACAAGCTGGCACGCACATCACGCAAGAACAGACCAAAATAGCCCAGGCACTGGCGCAGGGCTTTTTCCAGGGTCGGTTCCTGGATCAGGCCACGACAGATCAGGGCAAAGCTGCCGATCGGCATGCCATGGCTGTCGAGGTTGAAGAATTCATCGTCCAGGGCCTGGATCAGGATCAGCCAGAGCCGGGTAAAGGCGCTGGCCGAGACCCGTACACCGGGCGTATCGAGCACCGCCGGATCGATACCCGCCTCGCGCAACAACGCCTGCGCCCGCTGCGGCTGGTCGCGCAGGGCGTGCAACATGCTATGGACGAAGTAAACCGCGACTGTATCGTTTTCCCGCATGGCGGATTCCGCAAGGTATGGCAAAAAATACCAGCTTCAGTGAACAGTTATGGCATAGGCCCGGCGAAAGGCTTTGCCTAGACTCGATGACTACCTGAACCTGGCCAGGCGTGCATTCTGTCAGAGCCTGCCACCGCCCCGCCATGCTTTCGCATACTGGAGTCGATCATGAATACCCCGGAAATCTACGTAATCAGCGCCGTCCGTTCGGCCATCGGCACATTTGGTGGTTCCCTCAAGGACTTGCCTCTGGCGGATCTGGCCACTGCGGTGACCCGCGCCGCCATCGAGCGCGCCGGTGTGCAGCCTGAGCAGATTGGCCACATGGTCATGGGCAACGTGATTCCCACCGAAGCCCGTGATGCCTACCTGTCCCGCGTAGCCGCGATGAATGCCGGTATTCCAAAGGAAACCCCAGCGTTCAACGTCAACCGCCTGTGCGGATCGGGCCTGCAGGCCATTGTTTCTGCTGCCCAGAGCCTGCTGCTGGGTGATGCCGAGGTGGTTGTCGCCGCCGGTGCCGAATCCATGAGCCGTGGCCCGTACCTGCTGCCTCAGGCCCGCTGGGGTGCGCGCATGGGCGATCTGCAAGGCGTGGACTATATGCTCGGCGCCCTGCATGACCCGTTCGCCGGTTTCCACATGGGCATCACTGCCGAAAACGTTGCCGAGCGCAATGGCATCACCCGCCAGATGCAGGATGAACTGGCCCTGGTCAGCCAGCAACGCGCTGCCCGCGCCATTGCCGAAGGCCGTTTCGACAGCCAGATCGTGCCAATCGATATCCCCGGCCGCAAAGGCACCGTACGTTTTGAAGTCGACGAGCACGTGCGTGGCAGCGTCACCGCCGAACAACTGGGCGGCATGAAAGCCGCGTTCAAGAAAGACGGCACCGTCACTGCCGGCAACGCCAGCGGCCTGAACGACGGCGCCGGCGCGCTGGTGCTGGCCACCGGCGACTTCGTCAAGCGCCATGGTCTCAAGCCGCTGGCTCGCCTGGTGGCCTACGCCCATGCTGGCGTCGAGCCTGAGCTGATGGGCCTGGGCCCGGTCCCGGCGACCCGCAAGGCGCTGGCCAAAGCCGGTCTGGAAGTCGCTGACCTGGACGTCATCGAATCCAACGAAGCCTTTGCCGCCCAAGCGTGCGCTGTGGCCGCGGAACTGGGCTTCGACCCTGAGAAGGTCAACCCTAACGGTTCGGGCATTTCCCTCGGCCACCCGGTGGGCGCGACCGGCGCGATCATCGCCACCAAGGCCATCCATGAACTGCAGCGCATTGAAGGCCGCTACGCGCTGGCCACCATGTGCATCGGTGGCGGCCAAGGCATCGCTGTTGTCTTCGAACGCGTCTGACTCAAGGAGCTTTGCCGGTGAGTATTGAAAACATTGCGGTCATTGGCGCTGGCACCATGGGCAACGGTATTGCCCAGGTGTGCGCGGTGGCCGGTTACCAGGTGACCCTGATCGATGTGTCCGACGCCGCGCTGGAGCGCGGCCTGGCCACCTTGCGCAAGAACCTGGAGCGCCAGGTCAGCAAGCAGACCCTGGCCGCTGCAGACGCCGAAGCGGCAGTGGCGCGTATCCGCACCACCACCGATTACGCCCTGCTGCAGCAGGCGCAACTGGTGATCGAGGCGGCGACGGAAAACCTTGAGCTCAAACTGCGCATCCTCCAGCAGATCGCCGCCAGCGTCAGTCCCGAATGCGTGATTGCCACCAACACTTCGTCGCTGTCGATCACCCAGCTGGGGGCGGCGGTCAGCCATCCTCAGCGCTTCATCGGCGTGCACTTCTTCAACCCGGTGCCGATGATGGCCCTGGTCGAGATCATTCGCGGTCTGCAAACCAATGATGCGACCTACGCCACGGCCCTGGCCCTGACCGAGCAGGTTGGCAAGTCGCCGATCAGTGCCGGCAACCGCCCGGGTTTTGTGGTCAATCGCATCCTGGTGCCGATGATCAATGAAGCGATCTTCGTGCTGCAGGAAGGCCTGGCCAGCGCCGAGGATATCGACACCGGCATGCGCCTTGGCTGCAACCAGCCGATCGGCCCGCTGGCCCTGGGCGACCTGATCGGCCTGGATACCCTGCTGGCGATCATGGAGGCCTTCCACGAAGGCTACAACGACAGCAAGTACCGTCCTGCCCCCCTGCTCAAGGAAATGGTTGCCGCCGGCTACCTGGGTCGCAAGAGCGGTCGTGGATTCTTCACCTACTGAGGAGCAAACCGATGGACGCCGCTTTGCGCTGTACGAATTTCGAAGAGCGGCGTGACAGGGCCCTGACGCTCTTCGCCGAGAAGGGTTTTGGTCAGGTCAGCATGCGTGAACTGGCCAGCCACCTGGGTTTGACTGCTGGGTCGTTGTATCACCACTTCCCCAGCAAGCAGGACCTGCTGTACGACCTGATCGAAGAGTTGTACGAAGAGTTGCTGGCTACCCTCAACCAGGGGCGGCGCGCACATCAGCAAACCCTCACTGAAGTGATCGCCGCACACTGGGCGCTGCATGCCGAGCGCCCCTTGCAGTTCCGCCTGGCCGAACGTGACCAGTGCTGCCTGAGCCCCGACCAGCAGGCGCGCATCGGGCAACTGCGCCAGCAGTACGAAGCCGCCCTGCTGCGCATGATCGTGCCCAAGGCGACCTTGCGTGGCCAGGCGCTGGTGGCTACCGCCCATGTGATCGCCAACCTGCTCAACAGTGTGCCCAGCTGGCTACAGGCGTCGCAGCTGCCACAGGCCCAGAGTCTGGCCTTGATGGAAAGCATGGTACTGGGCGGGATCGAGCGGACCTTGCGCGGTGAAAGCCTTAGCTCGATGGTATGAACATTTATGCGTTGGGATAAACACTGCGTTGTCCACTTTCATGGGGGCGATTGATGTACTTCGAATCGATCCCTTCCCTGGGTGTGCCCTGCGTGGACCAATGGCTGGACAGATGAATATAACGCCCGCACAGCAGTGTCTCGTCCTCCTCGCTCAACGCCAGCGCCGGCGTTGAGCCTGATACATAGGCCATCAACTTGGCCGCGATTGGCTGCAAGGACGCCGGTAGCGCCATGCGTTGCTCATCCAGCGCCTCGAAAGGCACACTGTGATCGACACCCAGCCTGTGCATGATACGCATATAAACCAGCGCCAGATCACCCACCATCTCGCGCTTGCCGCGTACAAATGCGGTAACACGCTTTTCTGCAGCAGTATCCCGTTTTGCTGGCTGATAAACTTCCGCCAGGCAGCACAGTTCGACCTCAAGGTTCAGTTGCTGCCAGGTTTTCTGGTTGCGAAGAAATTGCGCCTGGGTCTGTAGATAGGCCCGACTTTTTTCATTCGCCCGATTGTGCGCTTCGATGCTGGAGACCGGGCGAGTCAGCACCAGATGCTCCCAGGCATGAGGTAAGTAACCGCCGCCCACATCAGAGTGGGCACCGGGCACAACGCTATCGTCCTCACACTGCGTCAGCGGAAAGTTCTTGCGGTGTTCGTCCCGAGCGACCAGGTGCACGATCTTCTTGGCAGCCGTCTGCGGTAACTTCATTTCGATACCGCCGTAATCGGCGTTCGCCGGACTGAAGTTGCCATTGAACACGGAAACCACTGCCGCAACGGAGTCGAACAGACCGATGAAGTTGATCGCCAGGGATGACGACGACTGCCAGTCAAAGCCCTCCGCCAGCAGCGAAGCTGGCCAGCGCTGCGCCAGAAGACTGGCCGCACCTCTGCCAATGTCGTTGGCAAAATGTCGGGCCGCCGCGGCCCCCCGACTGAAACCGAAGATATCCAGCTCGACCTGCTGAATCCGCACCCCCGGATTTATCTGCGACCACCGCGCCAATTGCTCAAGGATGGCCGCAGGTACCTGTTGCACCCGGGTAATGACGCCAGAGGCGTATCGGCCGGTCAGTTTGCTGAGATCCGAGTCCTTTTTGCCCGCTTGGGTGCCGATACCCTCGGCATATACTTTCAGGCTCACGCGTTTCTGATCGTCTTGTAGCCGTTCAGCGGCCTGATCCCGATACAGTTCATACAGCTTGGCAATGTTGCTTTTAGCAGTGCCATAACTGTCGGCCGGGACACTCCCCTGGCCGTTATAACCGTAGCTTGCGCATTGTTTGCGCAGCGCTGGAGAGCTGGCCAGCTTGACGGGATCCATACAGTCAGCTGCGGCTTCGCTGTTACTGAGATTATTGCCCGTGCCGTCAAAGAAAACCCCAACGTGAAGCGTGACGCTCGAACGCCGACTGTTGGCCTGTGAACTACCAACGTCTCCCTGATCCACGATAAAAGACATGTGCCTACTCCCTGTGGTTATTGACCTGGGAGCCATCACACCTTCAAACGGGGAGGCAGAAAATCAGCAGTCGGTTTCCGATTGCGTAAGAACCGTCCAGGCGAACGCCTGCAAAATCGCTACTGTCGGGAAGTATCCGCTGCCAATGCCTCGGTTAATGGCAGACGCAACGTAAAGGTCGCGCCATGCCCCTCGATACTCTCTACTTCAATGCTGCCACCATGGGCCAGAACAATCTGTTCCGAGATGTACAACCCCAGCCCCAGCCCAGCAGCACCCTGGTTCGAGTCCACCCGCTCGAACTGCTGAAAAATACGTTGCTGATTTTGTGCGCTGATGCCGATGCCCTGGTCACGCACCTCGATACACGCCGACTGTTGCTGTTCGAAGGCACGCACTTGCACGGGGTGTTTTGCCCCGTAACGCAGCGCATTGGTCAACAGGTTGGCAACCACCTGTTCGATGCGAAACTCATCCCAGACCCCGATCAACGACGCCTCGACCTTGAACTCGATGGTTGAATGCGCTGCCGCGGCCTGGGCGGCGAAGTTTTCGATCAGGCCACCCACCAGCCGCGTCAGGTCGAACTGGCTCGGCCGGATCGACAGCTTGCCGGTGCGGATCCGCGACACATCGAGCATGTCTTCGATCAGGCGGATCAAGCTGTTGATCTGGCGCTCGTCGCGGTCGACCATGGCGCGCATCTTGTCCAGGGTAAACGCGTCGGCATTGTCCCGGGCCAGGTGCAACTTGCGCAGTTGGGTTTCCAGGATCAGGCCATTGAGTGGCGTGCGCAGCTCATGGGAGACAATAGACATGAAATCGTCGCGCATGCGTACGGCGTGCTCCAGCTCAGTGCGGGTGACCTGCAGCTGCGCAAGCAGTTGCTCCTGCTCGGCACGGCTGCGCTCAAGTGCTTCCAACTGCTGGCCGAGGGCCTTGCGCTGACGAAACAGATCGACGAACACCGCGACTTTGCTTTTCACCGCCTGGTTGTCCAACGGCTTGTGCAAGAAGTCCACGGCCCCGCTTTCATACCCTTTGAAGGCATAGTTCATCTCACGCCCGGCGGCGCTGACAAAGACAATCGGGATGTTTTTGGTCTTTTCCGTTCCGCGCATCAGCTCGGCCAGTTCGAAGCCGTTCATGCCCGGCATCTGTACATCCAGAATGGCCAGGGCGAACTCATGTTCAAGCAGCAGCGACAACGCCTGGTCGGCGGAGTGGGCCTGATGGACGTCACGGTCGCTGCCCTTGACCAGGGCCTCCAGTGCCAGCAAATTTTCTGGCAGGTCGTCGACGATCAGCACCTTGGCTTGGATGTGGCTTAGCATTCGGAAAGTTCCAGCGTGGCGAGCATTTGCCCGATGCCGCAGAGCGGCAATATGTAGTCAGGTCGGTGCAGGGCTATCGCTGCGTTGGGCATGGTGGCGACATGTGCTTCGCGCGGCTCCTGGACAATAGTATGACCGCCCGCCTGCTTGATACAGACAAGGCCACGGGCGCCATCTTCGTTGGCACCGGTCAGCAGTACACCGACCAGCGCTGGTCCGTAGGCATCAGCGGCCGACTCGAACAGGATATCGATCGAAGGGCGGGAGAAGTGCACCCGCTCCTCCTGGCTCAAGGAGAAACTGCGGTCCAGCTCCACCGACAGGTGATACCCGGGGCCGGCGAAATAGATCATGCCCGGCGCCACTGTCTGTTTGTCCTGCGCTTCACACACCGGACGCCCGAGCCTGCGCTTGAACACTTGCGCGAGCTGGCTGTGTCGGTTATCGGGCAAATGCAGCACGCACACAATCGGGATCCGGAAATCCAACGGCAAGGCATGGAACAGGCTGAGCAAGGCACTGACCCCACCGGCCGAGGCCCCGACTGTGATCGCCTGAATGCCGTTCATGATTTACGGTAGATCCGTTCGGGTTTGACCAAGGCCTGGAACTGATCAGCATAGGCGGAAAAATCCAGGGTTTCCTTGCTGCCCAGCACCAGAAAACCGCGGTGACATAGCGACTCGTGGAACAGCCCGAACGCACGATCCTGCAAGGTCTTGTTGAAATAGATCAGCACATTGCGACAGGAGATCAACTGAGTTTCGGAGAACACGCTGTCAGTCGCCAGGCTGTGGTCGGCGAACGTCACGTTGTCACGCAGGCTGCTGTCGAGGATGGCATTGCCGTAGGCGCAGGTGTAGTACTCGCTGAAGTCCCGGCGGCCACCGGCTTTATGGTAGTTGTGTTCATACTCGCGCATGCTCTGCATCGAGTAGATACCTTGCTTGGCCTTCTCCAGGGAGCTGGGATTGATATCGGTGGCATAGATGATAGTGCGATCGAGCAGGCCTTCTTCGCGCAGCAGGATCGCCATCGAATAGACTTCCTCACCGGTACTGCAACCGGCGATCCAGACCTTCAGCGACGGCCAGGTACGCAGTAGCGGCACTACCTCCTGGCGTAGCGCGAGGAAATGCTCCGGGTCACGAAACATCTCGCTGACCGGAATGGTCAGGAACTGCAGCAACTGCATGAACATGCCCGGATCGTGCAGCACCCGCTCCTGCAGCGCAGACACCGTCTTGCACTCGAACTGGCGCAAGGCATGCTGAATCCGGCGTTTGATCGAGGCGCCGGAATAATCGCGAAAGTCATAGCTGTACTTGAGGTAGATGGCCTCGATCAGCAGCCGTATCTCGATGTCGGTGTTACGTTCAATACTCAAATTCGCTCCAGTTGCGGCAGCCAGACACGGATCAGCGAGAACAGGCGGTCAAGGTCAATGGGCTTGGCCAGGTAGTCATTGGCGCCTGCCTCCAGGCAACGATGCTGGTCATCCTTCATGGCCTTGGCGGTCACGGCGATGATCGGCAGCTTGCGCCAACGCGGCTGCTGGCGGATCAGCCGCGTGGCTTCGTAGCCATCCATCTCCGGCATCATCACGTCCATCAGCACCAGATCGACATCCGGGTTTTGTTCCAGCCGCTCGATGGCCTCGCGTCCATTGCGGGCGATTTCGACAATCGCCCCCTTGTGTTCCAGGGCGCTGGTCAGGGCGAAAATGTTCCGCACATCGTCGTCCACCAACAGCAGTTTTCGCCCTTCAAAGACTTTGTCGCGGCTGCGCGCAGTCTTGAGCATGCGCTGACGTTCATGGGACAGCGTCGATTCGACTTTGTGCAAAAACAGCGTCACTTCATCGAGCAGGCGCTCCGGCGAGCGCGCGCCCTTGATGATGATCGAGCGCGAGTACTTGAGCAGGTCGGCTTCTTCATCACGGGTCAGGTTGCGCCCGGTATAGACGATCACCGGCGGGAAGGCGCGGATGTCTTCGGCCGACATGCGCTTGAGCAATTCGTTGCCGAGCATGTCCGGCAACTTCAGGTCGATGATCATGCAGTCGTAAATATTCTCGCGCAGCAGGTCCAGGGCCTCCTGGGCCATGCCGACCGCGGTGATCTCGATGTCATCGTCGCCGATCAGCCGGGCGATACTCTCGCGCTGCAGGTCATCGTCTTCGACCAGGAGGATATGCTTGAGCTTCTGCGTCAGCTTGGCTTCCAGGCGGGCGAATACCGCTTTGAGTTCCTCGCGGCTGGCCGGTTTGACCGCATAGCCAACGGCACCCATATGCATGGCGGCTTCCACCCGGTCTTCAACGGAAATGATATGCACCGGAATATGGCGGGTGCTGGCCTGCTCCTTGAGCCGTTGCAACACGGTCAGACCGGAGTGATCCGGCAGGCGCATGTCCAGCAGGATAGCGTCGGGAATGAACCCGGCGGCCAGTTCGAAACCTTCGTCGGCGGCCTGGGCGACCAGGCAGCTGTAACCCAGCTCATGGGCAAGGTCAAAGAGAATACGGGCGAAATTCGGCTCATCCTCGATCACCAGAATGCAGCGGTTGCTGAACGGCGCCAGCTCGCGGTCATCCGCAAACGGCGGCTTATTACGCGCAACCACTACGGCGCTGACCGCTGCTTGGGGCTCAGGCTCCAGCGATGCATGGGGTTGATTGATCACTACCGCCGGCGCCTGATTGATGATCGGCTCGTAGCGCTCCGGCAGGATCAGGCTGAACACGCTGCCCTTGCCAACGCTGCTGTCCACCGTGATCTGACCACCCAGCAACTGTGCCAGGTCGCGGGAAATCGACAAGCCAAGGCCAGTGCCGCCATAGCGTCGGTTGGTGGTGCCATCAGCTTGGTGGAAGGCTTCGAAGACACTCTGTTGCTGGTCGGCAGCGATGCCAATGCCGCTGTCGCGCACGGCGAAGACGATGCCGATACCCGGCTGGCAGCCAACCGTCAGGCTCACCTGCCCGGCCTCGGTGAACTTCACCGCATTGGACAGCAGATTCTTGAGAATCTGCTCCAGACGCTGGCGGTCGGTGTACAGGGTAGCGGGCACCTGGGGTTCGATGACCACGCTGAAGTTCAGCTGCTTGTCGTTGGCCAACGGCTCGAACAGGGCTTGCAGGCCTTCGGTCAAGCGCGCCACCTGAGTGGTCTCCGGGCGTACTTCTAGCTTGCCGGCCTCGACCTTGGCGATGTCGAGAATGTCGTTGATCAGGTTGAGCAGATCGTTGCCTGCCGAGTAGATCGACTCGGCAAACTTGACCTGGTCTTCGCTGAGGTTTTCCTGGGCATTCTCGGCCAACAATTTGGCCAGAATCAGCGAACTGTTGAGCGGCGTGCGCAACTCATGGGACATGTTGGCAAGGAATTCGGACTTGTACTTGCTGGAACGCTGCAGCGCTTCGGCGCGCGCCTCCAGTTCCAGCTGGGCCTGGTTCAACTCGCCATTCTTGCGGTCCAGCGCATCGCGCTGCTCAGCCAGGGCCTCGGTGCGTTCGGCCAACTGCTCGTTGGTCTGCTCAAGCTCCGCCTGCTGGGTTTCAAGGTGGGCCTGGGATTCTTTGAGTACCCGCGACTGCTCCTCCAACTCTTCGTTAGCGGTTTTCAGTTCTTCCTGTTGCACTTGCAGCTCTTCGTTAAGCTGCTGGGTTTCGGCCAGCACTTCCTGCAGGCGCTGGCGGTAGCGCGCGCTCTCGATGGAAGTGCCAAGGTTGTCAGCAATAAGCTCGAGGAGCTCGATGTCACGGTCAGTCAACGGCCGCAAAAAGCCAAGTTCGACTACACCGTTGATCTGCCCGTCGTTACTGGCCGGCATCACCAGCACGCTGCGCGGCAACCCTTCGCCCAGGCCGGAGCTGACCTTGAAGTAATCCTCGGGCACATCGTCAAGACGCAACAGGCGACCCTGGGTGACTGCCTGAGCGAGGATACCTTCGTGCGTGCCGACCACTTGCTCGCGGGCTTGCTGTTCGGCGGAGAAACCGTACGTCGCGACCCGCCGCAGGCCACCATGCTCGTCTCGCACATAGAGCGCCGCCACTACACTGCCGAGGTAGCCGGCGAAAAAGCGCAGGATATTGTTGCCCAGCATGGGCAAGGTCAGCTGGCCAAGCACCGCTTCGGCCAGTTTCGTCTGGCCGGTACGTAACCAGGCCTGCTGTTCCAGGCGCTGGGTCGAGCGCTGCTGGGTTTGCAGGCTGCTGGTGTAGCTCGCTGACAGCGCCAACAGGTCACGTCGGCCCAGAAAGGCCAGCAGTGCACTGAGCAGGATGATGAAGACCAGGTAGACAGAAATCGCCACCACGGTGAGGGTGCTGACTTGTTCGCTGCGGGCGACGCGCAGCTGCTGCTCCATGCCGATAAAGGCGTCGAACTCCTTGCGGATTTCATCAGTGATACGCTTGCCGCGGCCGCTGCGAATCGGCTCGCTATAGTCCGCTACCTGGCGGCGCAGGCTGATCATCTCGCCGGCAAAGGTATTCCAGTTTTGCTGCAGCGCTTTTATCCGGTCCAGCCGGTCCACTTGCTGCGGGTTGTCCCGCACCAGTTGCTGCAAGTCCCTGAGCGCCGACAACACTTGTGGCTTGGCCACCTCATAGGGGTCTAGAAAACGTTCCTCTCCGGTGATGAGAAAACCGCGCATGCCGGTTTCCATATCGATGGACAGTTTGATCGTTTCATTGGCGTTGTTGATCACCCGATCGGTGTGCTGCAACCACTGGATAGCCGACAGCAGATAACTGATCATCGCCACGAACACCACGGCGCTGAGCAGACCGACCCCCAGAGGCAGGCCGATGTTACGGCTCAGCAACTTGCGAAAGCTTTGCTGATCTATCGAGGCTGGTTGAATCATCTCAAAAGGTCCGAGCAAGTGGATCAAACGAAAGAGTGTGGCGGATTATTCGAGTAATTGTTCTACTTTCTACCCTAAGTCTAAACAGCTTTGCCAATTTCGGCAGGGCATTTAGCCAGCATTTGAGACGTCCAACCGCCAATCGTTCCCTGCATCGCTGCAAATGCAAAACATGCAGGGAACTTCTGACGACAGCTGACTTCCAGAGTAGTAATAGACTTTTGTACAGGACCCACCCCATGCCCTCACCTGCCCCACCCCTTCTGGTCGTTGAGGATGACGCCATCGTGCGCATGCTGATCGTCGAAGTGCTTGAAGCGCTGGGCTATTCGGTCGTCGAGGCCAAGGACGCCGAGAGCGCCTTGCAGATCCTGCGCAATCCTGGGCAACCACTGACCCTGATGATGACCGATATCGGCCTGCCGGACATGGATGGCAAGGCACTGGCGATCGAGGCCCGGGAAGCCCGGCCTGCGCTGCCGATCCTGTTTGCCAGTGGCTTTGGCGAAAGTATCGAGGTGCCAGCGGGCATGCACCTGATCGGCAAGCCGTTCAGCATCGATCAATTGCGCGACAAGGTACAAAGCATTCTTGCTGTAGAATAGGCGCTTTTGCCAAGGCCTCTTCCGCTCATGCTCAAGCCCGCACTCAACGTCCTGGTCATCGGTTATGTCTGGCCCGAACCGCGCTCCTCGGCCGCTGGCGGGCACATGATGCAGATCCTCGAAAGCTTCGTGCAGCGAGGCTGGCGCGTGACCTTCAGTAGTCCGGCGAGCGTCGGCGAACACAAGGCAGACCTCGCCGAGCTGGGCATCAGCGAACAGGCGATCACCCTCAACGACAGCAGCTTCGACCACTTTGTCAGCGAACTGGCCCCGGATGTCGTGCTGTTCGACCGCTTCATGATGGAGGAGCAGTTCGGCTGGCGCGTGGAGAAACACTGCCCCAACGCCTTGCGCGTGCTGGAAACCTCAGACCTGCAAAGCCTGCGTGACGCCCGCCAGCAACTGCTGCGTCGACGCCTGATCGAAGGGCTCGACCCCAACGACTTCCGCGCGCTGTTCGACACCTCCGGCCCCGAGCTGTATCGACAGATGGCCAGCGCCGACCTGACCCTGCGCGAACTGGCGGCCATCTACCGCAGTGACCTGAGCCTGATGATCTCCGATGTCGAGATTGACCTGCTGATCAATGGTTTTGGCGTTCCCGAACACCTGCTGCACTGGTGTCCGCTGATGGTCGATGTGCCCGTAGAGCCGTTCAAGCCTTATGAGCAACGCGCCGACTTCCTCAGCATCGGCAACTTCCGCCACGCGCCCAACTGGGATGCCGTGCTGTGGATGAAGAACACGCTGTGGCCGATGATCCGCCGCCGCCTGCCCCAGGCCCAGTTGCACATCTACGGAGCCTACACGCCGCCTAAGGCCACGGCGCTGCACAAACCGGTTGAAGGTTTCCACATCATGAACTGGGCCGAAGACGCCCTGGAGGTGATGAGCAATGCGCGGATCTGCCTGGCGCCGCTGCGCTTCGGTGCCGGGATCAAGGGCAAACTGACCGACGCCATGCTCTGCGGCACCCCCAGCGTGACCACACCGATCGGTGCCGAGGCCATGCATGGTGCCCTGCCCTGGCCAGGCGCAGTGGCCAGCACCGCCGAAGCGCTGGCCGAAGCTGCGGTGCAGTTGTATACCGACCAATCGCGCTGGCAACACGCGCAGCAACAGGGGTTACAGCTGCTCAAGGCCCGCTATGACCAACGCCAACACGCTGCCGCGCTGGTCGAACGCATCGACTACGCCCTGAGTGATCTGGACCAGCACCGTCTGTTCAATTTCACCGGAGCGATGCTGCGCCACCACCAGCACAAAAGCACGCAGTACATGGCGCAATGGATCGAGGCGAAGAACCGCCTGGCTACAGCGGCCGACGCAGCAGATAAGTGTCCATGATCCAGCCCTTGCGCGCGCGGGCCTGCTCGCGCTGCGCAAGAATCTGTTCGCGCACCGCGTGCAACGGCCCGGCGATGAGCATCTCGTCAGCCGTACCGAGGTAGGCGCCCCAGTAAATCATCAGCCCGGGATCGTCCAGCGTGGCGAATGCACACTGACCGTCGAGCATCACCACCAGGTTGTCGATCTGCGTTTGCTCGCACAGACGTCGCCCTGGCAAGACAGTCAGCGGCTCACCAATACGGTTCAGGGGAATTCTGTGACGGGCGGCCAGAGCCTGGACGCTGCTGATACCGGGGATGACTTCAAGCGCGATGCCGACACCACCGGCCTGCACCAGATCGAGGATGCGCAAGGTGCTGTCGTACAGGGTCGGCTCGCCCCAGAGCAGGAACGCCCCGCACTCGCCGTCGGCCAGTTCGCTTTCGATCAATTGCGCATAGAGCGTGGCGCGCTTGTGGTGCCAGTCATGCACCGCACCGACGTAGTCGCTGGCAGCCCCATCACGTTGCGGGTCTTCGACCTGCACCAGGCGGTAATCCGCGTGCTGGATGTAACGCTCAAGGATGTCCTTGCGCAACTGCAGCAGCTCGTCCTTGACCGTGCCTTTATCAAGAACGAAGAACACCTGGGCACGGTTGAGTGCATCCACGGCCTCAAGGGTGATCTGGCGCGGATTGCCCGGCCCGATTCCGATCAACAGCAGCTGTTTCATCACAGTTCATTCCATGGCTCGGCCAGTCGCCATTGTCGACCGACCGAGGGGCAGTGGCAATGTACTGCTTACCAGATCGAGAAGTTGTAGCTGACGATCACCCGCGTTTCATCCATGTCCCGCGCCCATTTTTCATAGTTGCTGCGGTAGGTGGAGTTGCGCAAGCGCACGCTGACATCCTTGAAGGTGCCGCTCTGCACCTGATATTTGAGCTCGCTGTCGCGCTCCCACTCCTTACCCTCGGCCAGACTGCCCGGCACCTTGATATGGTCGCCGTTGATGTAGCGGGTAAAGAAGCTCAGGCCAGGCACGCCAAGCGCCTTGAAATCATAGTCATAGCGCAACTGCCAGGAGCGCTCCTGGGCGGCGGCGAAGTCGTTGACCTGGGCGTAGTTGACCAGATACGGGTTGCTGCCATCGAGGTACGGCATGGCGTTTTCACCGTACATGCGCTGCCAGCCGGCGCTGACCTTGTGCCCACCAAGGCTGTAGCCGAGCAGGCCGCTGAATGCGCGATGGTCGATGTCACCGGCACGGGCATTGCCGATGTCATCACTCTTGATCAAGCGCAGGTCGGCCGACAGGCTGCCGACACTGAGCGGCTGACTGGCCACTACACCGAGGAAGTGCTGGCGGTAGATGTTCTCCAGCTTGGCCACCTGATACTGGGCGCTCAGGCGGTCATTGAATTTGTAATCGACACCGGCCATGTCGAAATGATCGGCGGTGATATTGCAGGCATAGCGCTTGTTCTTGCAGTGAACGCGAATGTCCTGGCGATCGGTGGAGTCACGAGCGGTGTACTTGTCCAGACGGGCAACGCTGAACTTGAGGTTGTTGATTTCCTCGGAGGTGAGCATCGCGCCCTGGAACATTGTCGGCAACAAGCGGCCATCGTTGTACTTGAGCAATGGCATGTCCGGCAGCATCGAGCCGTACTTGAGGACGGTCTTCGAATAGCGCATTTTCCCGGTCACGCCCAGTTTCGCGTACTGATCCACCGACTCGCGCGGATCCTGGCCACTGGACGGCATCAAGCCGCTGTTGCTGTCAGCGGGGCTTGAGTCGAGTTTGATGCCGAGCATGCCCAATGCATCAACACCAAAGCCGACAGGGCCCTGGGTATAACCGGACTGTACATTGAGAATGAATCCCTGTGCCCATTCTTCGCGTTTCGAAGCGCCCTGGCTGGAACTGACATGACCATCGCGAAAGTCGCGATTGAAATAGACATTGCGTGCTTCGACTTTGGCACTGCTGTCTTCAAGAAAACCGCTCGCCTGAGTCGAGGCGGCAGTCAACATCGCAAGCACGCCGGCAAGGCCGCGCCCGGGGGCTGGGGGAAATGGGGCAAACATCAGAAGCACAATCCAAAAGAATGACAAAAAACAACCGGCAGCCTTCCAGGCAGCGGTAACGCATGCAGCGCCAATAAAGCTCGAGGCTGACCTAAAATTATCTCGAAACCGCTCTAGATCGGGCCATTGGACCTTTGTCTAAGGCACGCGACGGGCACCCGACTAGTTATTTCGTATTAACGCGCGGTCAAGTAAGAAAGTTCCATTACAGGGAAGTTAAAATTCCCTTGTTTACCCGCTGCCTCGGGACTACTACACTCTTTATTAGTGTGGTGTTGTTCCCAACCCAGTGCTGGCTGCGTAATTGAGGTTAGTCCTCGTTTTTCCGCATGCCGGGCCACTGCAGACATAAAGGAGTGATGACAGTGTCCAGACTTGCAGAGTTTCGTGCTGCCGAAAAAGCGCTTCAAGAACAGATGGCGCAACTGGAGGCGCTGAAAAAGGATGCCGGCCTCAAGCGCGAAATCGAGTTCGAACGCAAACTTGTCGACCTGATGAACAGCTACGGCAAGAACCTGCGCGATATCATTTCCATTCTTGACCCCAAAGCCGTGGCCAAAGGTGCGGTAGCAGCCCCTAAAACTCGCCGTGCACGGGTGGTCAAAGTGTATGAAAACCCGCATACCGGCGAGCGCATCGAAACCAAGGGTGGTAACCACCGTGGGCTGAAAGCCTGGAAAGAACAATACGGGGCGAAAACCGTCGACAGCTGGTTGCGTTCGTGAAGAAGTTCTTCACACTTTTTTCACATGCACTCGCTCAGGATGAAGACTGCTAACGGACTAGCGCCCCATACGCCCGCCTCGGCGGGCTTCTAATTCTTGCGCCCCGCCCTTCCCAGGCGGGGCGCAATTCGTTTGCGCAATCCCTTCAGTTCCGTATCATGTTGCCCTGACTGTTTTGCTGGTACTGCGTGTACCAGCCTCTTCAAGCGGAGTGCCCATGAGCCTGAACCATCTCGACACCCTTCCTGGTGTCACCGCGCAACCGGATGCCGCGACCCAGAATTTCGTCTTCAACCACACCATGCTGCGCGTCAAGGACGTTGCCAAGTCCCTGGACTTCTACACCCGCGTACTGGGTTTCAGCCTGGTGGAAAAACGTGACTTCCCAGAGGCCGAGTTCAGCCTGTATTTCCTCGCCCTGGTCGACAAGGCGCAGATTCCTGCCGACGCCGCCAAGCGTACCGAGTGGATGAAGTCGATTCCGGGCATCCTCGAACTGACCCACAACCACGGTAGCGAAAACGATCCTGAGTTTGCCTACCACAATGGCAACACCGATCCACGCGGCTTCGGTCATATCTGCATCTCGGTGCCGGATATTCGCGCCGCCTGCGAGCGCTTCGAGCAACTGGGCGTAACCTTCCAGAAGCGCCTGAGCGACGGGCGCATGAAGCACCTGGCGTTCATCAAGGACCCGGACGATTACTGGGTTGAAATCATCCAGCCTACCGAGTTCTAAGCAGTCTATCGCAAGCGCATAACGTTCGTCGGCCCGGGTCCCCCCGGGCCACTGCTGTGGTATACCCGAAAGAGCACCTGAACGAGGAGCTTTTGAAAACGGCGAGCTACCGATTCCCCAGCAGCGAGGTCAGGACGATGAAAACCCTTCAATGCGTGCATCGCAATCACACCATTACCGCCAGCATCGAAACCCATGACGGCATCCTTACCCCGTTTGCCGGCGGCTGCCTGATTACCGATCCCGAGGGCCACACCAGTCGACGCTTGTCGCTGCCGGTAAACATGGCGTTCCTGGCAGACCTTGAAAAGGCCCAGCATGTATCACTTGCCCATGGCAAATGGCTGGTCGATCAGCAGCTGGACAAGCATCAGCATCTGTTCTGACCAGGTGGGTCAATCGCGGGGTCGCTTATGCGGCCCCTTGTTTCTGAGCGCTATCCTGGCTGTCAGGCAACCCCAGACCATAGTCCCCCGGCACATTCCAGTCCTCACCGAACATTTCCACCGGATGCATGGTGCGGTCGGCGCCATTGCCGCACGCCAGGGCGTTCGCCGCGCAGTAACGGTCGCAACCCCAGCAAATACGTTCGGGGTGTTTCGGGCTGACGGGAAAGGGCTTGGCCATGAAATTCCCCAGGCAGGCTATGGGTGAGCTTCCACGTTATGACCTCGCTACGGCTTTGCCCTTGATGCAGATCAACAATCGTCCAAGCATTTGCCGGTGCCAGGCGGATTGCCGGGAAAATTGATAATAATCATTATTATTCACGCACAAGCTTCCTAGACTCGGGCTCCCACTCGTCAGTACCCAGGAAGTCGTCATGCGTACCCCCTTCTCGCTGTCACTCGCCTTGCTCCTGATCACACCGCTGGCCCAGGCCAAGGAATACCCCATCGGCGAACCGCAACTGTGCCCGGGCCTGGAAGTCGCTGCGGTGTACCTGCAGCCGATCGAAATGGCACCCGCCGGCATGATGCGCGCCACCGCCGACTCCGATATCCATCTGGAAGCCGATATCCGCGCCACCGAAGACAACCGTCAGGGCTTTCAGGAAGGCAGTTTCGTGCCCTACCTCCATGTTGCCTTCAGCCTGCAAAAGCAAGGCAGCGACACTCCTATCAGCGGTGACTTCCATGCCATGGTCGCCAACGACGGTCCGCACTACGGCGACAACGTCAAATTGCAGGGACCGGGCAAATACCAGTTGACCTTCACCCTGCTGCCGCCAGGCGGGCATGGCTCGCTGGGACGCCACACCGACAAGGAAACCGGCGTGCAGCCCTGGTTCGAGCGCTGCGAGCTGCACTATGAGTTCGTCTACGCCGGCATCGGCAAGAAAGGCGGCTATTGAATGAACGCCCGCATTCACCAGCGCCTGGCCGGGTTGATTCTGGCGGGCGCAGTCACCTCTCTGACCGCGGCCCCCTTGCCCAGCTACGAACTGATCCTGCGTGACGGGCACTTCACCCCCGCCGTGCTGGAAGTGCCGGCTGGCCAACGTTTCAAGATCGTCCTGAAAAACCAGGGTGAAGGCCCGGCCGAGTTCGAAAGCACGCCGCTGCGGGTGGAGAAAGTGCTGTCGCCAGGGGTGACGACCTTTGTCGTCATTCACCCGCTCAGACCCGGCCGCTACCCGTTCTTCGACGAATTCAATCCGCAACTGCCCGAGGGCGCCATCCTCGCGCAGTAGCCGGGATGTGCAGGGAGTCTTGATGAATCAAGCACTGTTTATCGTCTGGCGCGAAAGCGTCGAGGCGCTGCTGGTGATCGGTATCCTCCAGGCCTGGGTCAGCCAGCAGCAGCGCGGCCAGCGCCTGCTCAAGTTCCTGTGGGCGGGTGTCGCCCTCGGCTTGCTGCTCTCGGGCGTGCTGGCGCTGTTGATCCTGTTCGCCGGCGATGCCATGAGCGGTGACGCCAGCGAATGGTTCCAGGCCGGCCTGGCGTTGGTAGCCAGTGTGCTGATGGTGCAGATGGTCGCCTGGATGCACCGTCACGCGCGCACGCTCAAGGATGACCTGAGGCGCCACGCCGACCAGCAACTGGCGCGCCAGGGCGGCCTCGGCCTGTTACTGCTGGCGATGCTGGCAGTAAGTCGCGAAGGCAGCGAAACCGTGGTCTTTCTCTACGGCGCCGGTGCCCGTCTGCACGGCGCGCAACTACTGCAGTTTGCCCTCGGCGGCGTTGCCGGGCTGTTGCTCTCGGCCCTGACCATCGCCCTGTTGCACGGCAGCCGCCGGTTCATTTCATGGCGACACTTCTTTGCCCTCAGTGAGGCGGTCTTGCTGCTGCTCGCAGCAGCTTTGCTGGTCAGTGCGACAGAACGGGTCGGTGGCCAGTTGCTCGCCATGGACCTGCCGGAAATGGCCTATACCCTGGTCGGCGACGCACTCTGGGACAGCAGCTGGCTGCTCAGCGACAGCCAGGGCCTGGGCGCTTTTCTCGCCGGTTTCGCCGGCTACCGGGCGACACCCAGCGCCCTGACCTTGCTGGTGCTCAGTGGCTACTGGCTGAGCGTCGGTTACTGGCTGCTGCAGCGCAGAACAGGCGGCGCCGCATGTCCAGCCTGAGTCTGCACAATCGCTGGTTGCAACGCTTCGGTGACGGCATGCGCCGGCATGCCGGGGCGATTCGAGCCCTGCAGTGGATGATCGTGCTGTTCTACGCCCTGCTGCTGGTGCTGCCGGCCCTGCTGCCGGTACCCGCCAGCCAGGCGCGGATGCTGGACAACCTGACGCTGTTCGCGCAGTTCCTGTTCTGGGGTATCTGGTGGCCGTTCGTGTTGCTCTCGATCGTGCTGTTTGGCCGGCTCTGGTGTGGCGTACTGTGCCCGGAAGGATCGCTGAGCGAATGGGCCAGCCAGTATGGCAAGGGCATGGGCGTACCGCGCTGGATGCGTTGGGGTGGCTGGCCCACCCTGGCGTTCTGCCTGACCACGCTTTATGGCCAGCTGATCAGCGTCTACGACTACGCCCAGGCAGCATTGCTGATTCTTGGCGGTTCGACGTTGGCGGCGGTTGCCATCGGCTTGCTGTTCGCCCGCGGCAAGCGCGTCTGGTGTCGCTACCTGTGCCCGGTCAGCGGTGTCTTTGCCCTGCTCGCCCGCCTCGCGCCGGTGCACTTTCAAGTCGATGAACAGCGCTGGAAGGACAACGCCGCTCCACGTCTACCGCCGCCCAACTGTGCACCGCTCCTGGACATCCGCCGCCTGCAGGGCGCCAGCGACTGTCATGCCTGTGGCCGCTGCAGCGGGCAACGGGGCGCCGTGCAGCTGATTGCCCGCTCCAGCAACGAAGAGATCCTCCATGCGGGCATCCGCACGCCCTCCCCCTGGGATAGCCGCCTGCTGCTGTTCGGCGTCATCGGCCTGGCCATGGGGGCGTTCCAGTGGACCGTCAGCCCCTGGTTCATCGCCCTCAAGCAACAACTGGCGCAGTGGCTGGTGCAGCACGATGTGCTCTGGCCTTTACAGGACAACGCGCCCTGGTGGCTGCTGACTCATTATCCGCAACTCAACGACAGTTTCAGCTGGCTCGACGGTTTCAGTATCGTCCTGTACTTGAGCGCTTATGCCCTGATCCTGGGTGGCGGTTTGCTGCTTCTGGTGCGACTTTCAGCACGCCTGGCGGGTAATCCTGACCTCTATGGCGCCCTGAGTCTGACCCTTACACCGTTGGGCGGGGCCGGGCTGTTTCTCGGCTTGTCGGCCACCACGGTGAAGCTGCTGCGTTATGAAGGGCTGTTGCTGGAATGGGTACAACCGGCCAGGGCCGCACTCTTGATCGCAGCCATGGCCTGGAGTGCCTGGCTCGGCTGGAAACTGCTGGCGCGCCAGGAGGCTGGCCTGCTCCGGCGCAGCGCCGCCAGCCTGTGCCTGCTGGCAAGCATCGCGGCGGTGGGTTATGGCTGGTGGTTGCAGTTCTGGGGTTGGCTCTAGCGGTTAAAGGGCGCGGTGTTCTAACCGCGCACTTCAAACACTGGAAACAGGCTGCCGAGGGTGTCCCATAGCGCAGACAAGGCAGGTTGCGCCGACACCTTTGCCAGGTTGGCATCGAGCATCTGCGCGGTGCGCACCGGCTGTACGACAAAGTGTTCAACCCCACGTTCGCGCAAACGCCCGGCCAGGGTCAACAGCCGTGCCGGGTCGATCAGTTGCCAATGCACGGTGGTCCGGCACTCATAGTCCACGCCACTATCCAGCAGCAAATCCAGGCTGTGCCAGTTGGCCACCCCGCTACCCTTGACCCGGGTAATCAGCGCACACTCCTCGGCCAGGGCCTTGACGTCGAAACCGACCCAGTCGGCCCCCGGCAGTGCCCGGGCGAAGGCCTGCGGCTTGATCCCGGCACTGTGCAGGCCGACGCTAAAGCCCAGTTGCCGGACTTCGGCCATGGCCTCGGGCAGGCTGTCCTGCAAGGTCGCTTCGCCGCCGCTGAATACCACCGCGTCAAGCAAGCCCTGGCGGCGCTGGAGGAATCCCAGCACCTGGCTCCAGGGCAGTTCCTGGCTACCGCGTGGTGGTATCAGTTGCGGGTTATGGCAGTAACGACAACGCCAGGCACAACCCTGGCAAAACAACACGCAGGCCAGTTTGCCCGGATAGTCGAGGGTGGTCAGGGGCACCATGCCCCCGACCCGTAGTGTTCGACTCATGGATGCCCGGCCGTTGCCGCGCCCTCGGTGAAATGCTGGCGCTCGCGGTGCTCGGACTGTTTGCCCGGGTTGAACGCCGACACCGGCCGGTGATAGCCCATCACCCGGGTCCAGACTTCGCAGCGTTGGCGTTGCGCCACAGGCAGGGTTTGCAGTGCAGTCATGATGAAGCTCCTTGCGGTTGGGTAAACGAAATCAGTGAACAGTGCCCGCCTGCTGCGCCAGCAACAGGGCTTCGTCGCATTTCGGGCAGAACTCGTGTTCGCCATCGAGATAGCCATGCACCGGGCAGATGGAGAACGTCGGGGTGATGGTCAGGTAAGGCAGACGGAAGCGCCCCAAGGCCTTGCGCACCAGTTGCTTGCAGGCCTGGGCCGAAGAAATCCGTTCGGCCATGTACAGGTGCAGAACCGTACCGCCGGTGTACTTGCACTGCAGTTCATCCTGCAGCTCCAGCGCCTCGAACGGGTCATCGGTGTAGCCCACCGGCAGCTGCGACGAATTGGTGTAGTACGGCGCTTGCGCACAACCGGCCTGGAGAATGTCGGGATAGCGCTTGAGGTCTTCCTTGGCGAAGCGGTACGTAGTGCCTTCGGCCGGTGTCGCTTCGAGGTTGTAAAGGTGTCCGCTCTCTTCCTGGAAACGCACCAGGGTGGCCCGCACATGGTCCAGCAGGTTCAAGGCAAAGCGCCGCCCCTGCTCGGTGTGCAGGCCCATCTGGTCGTCGCTGAAATTGCGCAGCATCTCGTGCAGGCCGTTAACGCCAATGGTGGAGAAGTGATTACGCAAGGTGCCCAGGTAGCGCTTGGTGTAGGGATACAAGCCGGCGTCCATATGGTGCTGGATCACCTTGCGCTTGACCTCCAGGCTTTCCATGGCCAGTTCCATCAGCGTATCCAGGCGCTGCAACAGGCCACTGATATCGCCTTTGAACAGATAACCCAGGCGTGCGCAGTTGATGGTCACCACGCCCAGCGAGCCGGTCTGCTCTGCCGAACCGAACAGACCACCGCCGCGCTTGAGCAGTTCACGCACGTCCAGCTGCAAGCGGCAGCACATCGACCGCACCTGGTTGGGCAGCATGTCGGAGTTGAGGAAGTTCTGGAAATACGGCAGGCCGTAGCGCGCGGTCATCTCGAACAGGCGCTCGGCGTTGTCGCTGTCCCAGGGGAAATCGTGGGTGATGTTGTAGGTCGGGATCGGAAAGGTGAATACCCGGCCCTTGGCATCGCCGGCCTGCATCACTTCGATATAGGCGCGGTTGAGCAGGTCCATTTCGGCCTGCAGCTCACCGTAGGCAAAGGGCATCTCCTCACCGCCGATCACCGGGATCTGCTCGCGCAGGTCCTCAGGACAGACCCAGTCAAAGGTCAGGTTGGTAAACGGCGTTTGCGTGCCCCAGCGTGACGGCACGTTGAGGTTGTAGATGAATTCCTGAATGGCCTGGCGTACGTCTTCGTAGCTGAGGTTGTCCTTGCGTATGTAAGGCGCCAGGTAAGTGTCGAAGGAACTGAAGGCCTGGGCCCCGGCCCATTCGTTCTGCAACGTGCCAAGGAAATTGACCATCTGCCCCAGGGCGCTGCTCAGGTGCTTCGGCGGTCCGGCCTCGACCCGTCCCGGCACACCGTTGAGGCCTTCGTGCAACAGCGTGCGCAGCGACCAGCCGGCGCAGTAACCGGCGAGCATGTCCAGGTCATGTACATGCAGGTCGGCCTCACGGTGGGCACGGCCGATGGCTTCGCTGTAGACCTCATCGAGCCAGTAGTTGGCGGTAACCTTGCCGGCGACATTGAGCACCAGCCCGCCCAGGGAATATCCCTGGTTGGCGTTGGCTTGTACCCGCCAGTCTTCGCGGTTGAGGTATTCGTTCATCGAGGTCGCTACCTCGACCAGGGTCTTGCGGTCGCGGCGCAAGCGCCCATGCTGCTCGCGGTAGACGATATAGGCACGTAGCGAGAGGAAATGCCCGGCGTCCATCAACACCCGCTCGACCCGGTCCTGGATCTGCTCGACATGCAGCTTCGAATAGCCCTCCAGGTACGCCAGCACCGCCACCAACAACCCTTCGGCCTCGGCTTCGGCGTACTCCCCGGTGGCCTTGCCGGCGGCGATCAACGCCTGGCGAATCTTGTCGGCATCGAAAGCGGCCAGACTGCCGTCGCGCTTGTTCAACGTACTGTGCATTAGTCCCCCAAACACTACATATAGATGTTTATTTATCTGAAAACACAATATGCAGTGGAGGTTACGGCTAAACGCGCGGGAGTAAATTGACTGATATCAAGGTTGGCCGGTGGGACCCGGGGGGGGGGGGGGGGGGGGGGGGGGGGGGGGGGGGGGGGGGGGGAGGGGTGGGGGGGGGGGGGGAAGGGGCGATCACCACACCGCCCC